>JADCHX010000009.1 GCA_020248265.1 Rhodocyclaceae bacterium | reverse complement strand
GCCGGAAGGCACCGAGATGGTGATGCCGGGGGACAACATTTCGATCACGGTCACGCTGATCCAGCCGATCGCGATGGAAGAGGGGCTGCGCTTCGCGATCCGCGAAGGTGGCAAGACCGTTGGCGCGGGTGTCGTCGCCAAGGTCATTGCCTGACGCGAGCCAGGGTTCGCAAGGACTGTAACTCCGGGGCTGCGCGGCAGCCCCTGCAGTTCGGTGTCGTCGGAAGGCCAGTAGCTCAATTGGCAGAGCGTCGGTCTCCAAAACCGAAGGTTGGGGGTTCGACACCCTCCTGGCCTGCCATCCGATGCCACCACCGAGAACAGACGGGTACATGGATACAGCGAAGATAGTCCTGGCAGCAGTTGCAGTAGTAGCCGGACTTTACGGTTTCTATCATTTCGACCAGGGGCCGGCAGTGGTGCGCGTGGTCTGCGTCCTCGCCGGGGTGATCGTTGCAGCCGGTGCGATGTGGACGACCGTGCAGGGCTCGCGGTTCCGCGTCTTTGCACTGCAATCGGTCGAAGAGACCAAGAAAGTCGTCTGGCCGTCGCGCAAGGAAACACTTCAGACCACGGGTATCGTCTTCGCGTTCTGTGTCGTCAGCGCGATCTTCCTGTGGGTGGTAGACGCCAGCCTGCTTTACCTGGTGCAACTCTTGATGGGGCGGACTGAGTGATGAGTGGCAAGCGCTGGTATGTCGTTCATGCGTACTCGGGGTTCGAGAAGAGCGTGCAGCGCACGCTCCTCGACCGCATCCAGCGGACCGGGATGCAGGACAAGTTCGGCCAGGTTCTGGTGCCGGTCGAAGAAGTGGTCGAGATGAAGTCCGGCCAGAAGTCGATCAGCGAGCGCAAGTTCTTCCCGGGTTACGTGCTCGTCGAGATGGAGATGACCGACGACACCTGGCACCTGATCAAGAGCACCCCGAAAGTCACTGGTTTCATCGGTGGCACCGCCACCAAACCGACCCCGATCAGCCAGCGCGAGGTCGACAACATCCTGCACCAGATCCAGGAAGGCGTCGAGAAGCCGAAACCCAAGGTGCTGTTCGAGAGCGGTGAGATGGTACGGGTCAAGGAAGGCCCTTTCACCGACTTCAACGGCACCGTGGAAGCGGTGAATTACGACAAGAACAAGCTGCGCGTCGCGGTGTCGATCTTCGGTCGTTCGACCCCGGTGGAACTCGACTTCTCGCAGGTCGAAAAAGCCTGACGCGTCCCGCCCGCGAGGGCGGCAGTCGCAAGCAGTTGCAGCAGCGCCGGCAACGGCGGCATCCAATCCGGCAGTGCGTGCGATCGGAAGAGCGCACCAGCAGCCATCCCGGGGAGAGCGCGATGCGCTCGTTCACACCCGTCATCGAAGGAGCATGAGTCGTGGCAAAGAAAGTAGTCGGTTACATCAAACTGCAGGTTCCTGCGGGCAAGGCCAATCCCAGCCCGCCGATCGGTCCGGCTCTCGGTCAGCGTGGCCTGAACATCATGGAATTCTGCAAGGCGTTCAACGCCGCCACGCAGAAGATGGAACCCGGCCTGCCCACGCCGGTGGTGATCACCGCGTACGCGGACAAGACCTTCACCTTCATCATGAAGACGCCGCCAGTGTCGGTGCTCATCATGAAGGCGCTCGGTATCACCAAGGGCAGCAAGACGCCGCATACCGACAAGGTGGGCAAACTGTCGCGCGCCCAGTGCGAACAGATCGCCAAGGTCAAGCAACCCGACCTGACCGCCGCCGATCTCGAAGCCGCCATGCGTACCGTGGCTGGCAGCGCCCGCAGCATGGGCGTCGAAGTGGAGGGACTCTGACATGGCACACGTCTCCAAACGCTATACCGCGGTGCGCAAGAGCGTCGACCGCGAAAAGCTGTATCCGTTGTCCGATGCCCTGAAGCTGGTCAAGGACAACGCAACGGCCAAGTTCAACGAATCCATCGACGTCGCGATCAACCTCGGCGTCGATGCAAAGAAATCCGACCAGATCGTGCGTGGCTCGCTGGTGCTGCCGCAGGGCACTGGCAAGACCAAGCGGGTCGCCGTGTTCGCCCAGGGCGACAAGGCCAAGGAAGCGCTCGCGGCCGGCGCGGACGTCGTCGGTTTCGACGACCTCGCCGAGCAGGTGAAGTCCGGCAACATCAACTTCGACATCGCCATCGCCACGCCCGACTCCATGCGCGTGGTCGGCCAGCTCGGTCAGATCCTCGGTCCGCGCGGCCTGATGCCGAATCCGCGCGTCGGTACGGTCACGGCCGACGTCACCACGGCGGTAAAGAACGCCAAGGCGGGCCAGGTGCAGTACCGCACCGACAAGGCGGGCATCGTCCAGTGCACCATCGGCCGTGCGTCGTTCACGGTCGAGGCGCTGCAGGAGAACCTCGGCGCGCTGATCGATGCACTGAATCGGGCCAAGCCAGCTGGTGCCAAGGGCATCTACGTCCGCCGGGTCAGCCTGTCATCGACGATGGGTGCCGGCGTCCGGGTGGACCAGGGGAGCCTGGTCGCTTCGCGCGAGGCGCAATAGCGCATTTGCCGGAAGTCTGCAGCTGGCAGCTGCAACGGAAGACAGAACTTTGGGCCCGGTGGGGGCGGCAGCAGCGACAGGCTGACGTTCCGCCGGGGTTGTCAAAGACCGTAGGCGTTCCCAGGAACTTAATGCCGGACGACGGTGTGGCTGCATGCGCACCTGCAGAAGGCGCCCTACGCAGATGGCGTACCCCCGAAACAGGAGCGGTTGCAGTGTCGATTTCCTGGATCAAGGTCGCCGTGTTGTGCTTTCCACCCCAGCCGGGGCGGCGGTAGCCGGGCAGGTTTTCCCGGCGGCATGCGTGCCGGCGAAGGTGGTGCGGTTCAGTTAAGGAGGTGCACCTTGAGTTTGACTCTGCAGGACAAACAGGCAGTTGTCGCCGAACTGAGCGAGGAACTCGGGAAAGCGCAGTCGGTCGTGATCGCGGAGTATCGCGGCATGGGCGTCGGTGCGATGACCGAGCTCCGGCGCAAGGCTCGCGCAGAAGGCGTCTACCTGAAGGTGCTCAAGAACACCCTCGCCCGCCGTGCGGTCGACGGGACTCCGTTCAAGGCGCTCGCCGACCAGCTGGTCGGCCCGCTTGCGTACGGGATCTCGGCCGATCCGGTCAAGGCAGCGAAGGTGCTCGACGAGTTCTCGAAGGCGAACGACAAGCTGGTGATTCGCGGCGGTGCATTGCCGCAGCAGCTGCTGTCGGCGAAAGAGGTGCAGGGGCTGGCGCGACTCCCGTCGCGCGAAGAACTGCTCTCCAGGCTGATGGGGACGATGCAGGCACCCGTGGCCAAGTTCGTCCAGACGCTCAACGAAGTTCCTGCGCGTTTCGTGCGCACGGCTGCGGCCGTTCGCGACCAGAAGCAGGGTGCGGAAGCACCCGCCGAAGCGGCAGCCTGAGGCGCTTCGACCCCCCGGGTCGATCCCTCCGGTGGCACGAGGCGTCCATTGGCGCCTCACGCCCGGTGACAACATTCCATCCAATCGACATTGGCAATATCGGGAGCATTTGAAATGGCAGTCGCAAAAGCAGAAATCCTCGACGCAATCGCCGGCCTTACCGTGCTGGAACTGTCGGAACTGATCAAGGAAATGGAAGAGAAGTTCGGCGTCTCCGCCGCCGCCGCATCGGTGGCCGTGGCCGCCCCGGCAGCTGGCGCTGGCGCAGCCCCGGCAGAAGAGAAGACCGAGTTCACGGTCATCCTGAAGTCGGCCGGCGAGAAGAAGGTCGAAGTCATCAAGGCCGTGCGTGCCATCACTGCGCTGGGCCTGAAGGAAGCCAAGGACCTGGTCGACGGTGCGCCGAAGCCGGTGAAGGAAGGCGTTTCGAAGGCCGACGCAGACGCAATCATGAAGCAGCTGACCGATGCGGGTGCAGCGGTCGAGCTGAAGTGACGCGACGCGAAACCGTCGAGTCATTCCCGGGGTTCGTCCCCGGCCGGCGTGGTGGCCCCGTTGCGGGTCGCTGCCACGCCGGACAGGTATCAGGCATGTGTTGAAGGCCGTGGGCCGGCGGGTGACCGCTGGCCCGCAGTCGCTATGCAGTGGCCAAAGCAGTGGCACGGCCCGCAGTACCGGCAGCCGCCGCGTCAGTACCCGTAGCAGCGCACCACCCCAGTCTATCCGTCGCCTGCAGGAGTAAACGATGAGCTATTCATTCACCGAGAAGAAACGCATCCGCAAGAGCTTCGCCAAGCGTGCCAGCGTGTTGCCGGTTCCGTTCCTGCTCGCCACCCAGCTCGAGTCCTATCGTCACTTCCTGCAAGCCGACCTGCAGGCCGACGCCCGCACCGGCGAAGCCGGCCTGCAGGCTGCGTTCCAGTCCATCTTTCCGATCACGAGCCACTCGGGCAATGCCCGCCTGGATTTCGTCAGCTACTCCCTCAGCACCCCTCCGTTCGACGTGAAGGAGTGCCAGCAGCGCGGGCTGACCTTCGCAGCGCCGCTGCGCGCGAAGGTGCGCCTGACGATCATGGACAAGGAAGCGCCCAAGGTCAAAGGCAAGGACGGCCATGAAGGATTCCCGATCAAGGAAGTGAAGGAGCAGGAGGTCTACATGGGCGAGATCCCGCTCATGACCGACACCGGCTCGTTCGTGATCAACGGTACCGAGCGTGTGATCGTTTCGCAGTTGCACCGCTCGCCCGGCGTGTTCTTCGAGCACGACCGCGGCAAGACCCATTCGTCCGGCAAGCTGCTGTTCTCGGCCCGCGTGATTCCCTACCGCGGGTCCTGGCTCGACTTCGAGTTCGACCCGAAGGACTATCTCTATTTCCGCGTCGACCGCCGTCGCAAGATGCCGGTCACCATCCTGCTGAAGGCGCTCGGCTACAACCCCGAGCAGATCCTGGCCGATTTCTTCAAGACCGACACGTTCCACTTCGCCAAGGGCGAAATCACGGTCGACCTGGTGCCCGAGCGGCTGCGCGGGGACACCGCCGGCTTCGACTTCGTGACCAAGGCCGGCAAGGTCATCGTCCAGCGCGACAAGCGCATCACCGCCAAGCATGTGCGCGAGATCGAACAGGCCGGCCTGAAGAACATCACCGTACCCGGCGAGTACCTGCTCGGCCGCGCGCTCGCGCACAATGTGATCGACACCGAGACCGGTGAAATCCTGGCGCGCGCCAACGACGAGATCACCGAAGACCTGATCGACCTGTTCCGGGGCGGCAAGGCGGAGCAGATCCAGACCATCTACACGAACGACCTCGACGAAGGTCCGTACATCTCGCAGACGCTGCGCATCGACGAGACGCCCGACCAGATCGCCGCCCAGGTCGCCATCTACCGCATGATGCGTCCCGGCGAGCCGCCGACCGAAGATGCGGTGCGCAGCCTGTTCCACGGCCTGTTCTTTGCCGAGGAGCGCTACGACCTGTCTGCTGTCGGCCGGATGAAGTTCAACCGCCGCATCGGGCGCAACGAAGTGAAGGGCGCTGCGACGCTGGCGGCCGAGGATATCGTGGCTGTCATCAAGATCCTCGTCGAACTGCGCAACGGCCGCGGCGAGATCGACGACATCGACCACCTCGGAAACCGCCGTGTGCGCTCGGTCGGCGAACTCGCCGAAAACCAGTTCCGCGCGGGCCTGGTGCGCGTCGAGCGCGCGGTGAAGGAGCGCCTGTCGCAGGCGGAGTCCGAGAACCTGATGCCGCACGACCTGATCAATGCGAAGCCGGTGTCGGCAGCGATCCGCGAGTTCTTCGGGTCGAGCCAGCTGTCGCAGTTCATGGACCAGACCAACCCGCTGTCCGAGATCACCCACAAGCGTCGCGTGTCCGCCCTGGGGCCGGGCGGCCTGACGCGCGAGCGCGCAGGCTTCGAGGTGCGCGACGTGCACCCGACCCACTACGGCCGCGTGTGCCCGATCGAGACGCCCGAAGGCCCGAACATCGGCCTGATCAACTCCCTCGCGCTGTATGCCCGTACCAACGAGTACGGCTTCCTCGAAACGCCGTACCGCAAGGTCGAGAACAGCCGGGTCACCGACGAGATCGTGTTCCTGTCGGCGATCGAGGAGAGCAAGTACACGATCGCCCAGGCGAACGCTGAACTCGGCAAGGACGGCAAGTTCATCGACCAGATCATCTCCTGCCGGCAGCACAACGAATTCACGATGGCCGCGCCGGACAAGATCGAATACATGGACGTCGCGCCTGCCCAGATCGTGTCGGTCGCGGCCTCGCTGATCCCGTTCCTCGAGCATGACGACGCCAACCGGGCCCTGATGGGCTCGAACATGCAGCGCCAGGCCGTCCCCTGCCTGCGTCCCGAGAAGCCGCTGGTCGGCACCGGTATCGAACGCACGGTGGCGGTCGACTCGGGCACCGCGGTGCAGGCGCTGCGTGGCGGCGTGGTCGATTACATCGACGCGAGCCGCATCGTGGTCCGCGTGAACGACAACGAAACCGGCGCCGGCGAAGTCGGCGTGGACATCTACAACCTGGTCAAGTACCAGCGTTCGAACCAGAACACGAACATCAACCAGCGTCCGATCGTGAAGGTCGGCGACGTGATTGCCCGCGGCGACGTGATCGCCGACGGTGCGTCGACCGACCTGGGCGAACTCGCGCTCGGCCAGAACCTGCTGGTCGCGTTCATGCCCTGGAACGGCTACAACTTCGAGGATTCGATCCTCATCTCGGAGCGCGTGGTCGCCGAAGACCGGTTCACCTCGATCCACATCGAGGAACTCTCGGTCGTCGCGCGCGACACCAAGCTCGGGCCGGAAGAGATCACCCGCGACATCTCGAACCTGTCCGAGAACCAGCTCGGACGCCTGGACGAGTCGGGCATCATCTACATCGGCGCCGAAGTCGAGGCGGGCGACGTGCTGGTCGGCAAGGTCACGCCGAAGGGCGAGACCCAGCTCACCCCGGAAGAGAAGCTGCTGCGCGCGATCTTCGGCGAGAAGGCCTCCGACGTGAAGGACACCAGCCTGCGCGTACCGCCGGGCATGACCGGTACGGTGATCGACGTCCAGGTCTTCACCCGCGAGGGAATCGACCGCGACAAGCGTGCCCAGCAGATCATCGACGACGAGCTCAAGCGCTACAAGATGGACCTCGCCGACCAGTTGCGCATCGTCGAGGACGACACTTTCGGCCGTATCGAGCGCCTGCTGGTGAACAAGGTCGCCAACAAGGGGCCGCAGAAGCTGGCCAAGGGCACCAAGATCACCAAGGAATACCTCGACAGCCTCGACCGCTTCCACTGGTTCGACATCGGCCTGGCGAGCGACGAGGCCGCCACGCAGCTCGAGCAGCTCAAGGACGGCATCGAGCAGGTGCGCCTGCGCTTCGATCACATGTTCGAAGAGAAGAAGCGCAAGCTGACCAGCGGCGACGAGCTGTCGCCCGGCGTGATCAAGATGGTGAAGGTCTACCTCGCGGTCAAGCGGCGCCTGCAGCCTGGCGACAAGATGGCGGGCCGCCATGGCAACAAGGGCGTCATCTCCAAGATCGTGCCGGTCGAGGACATGCCGTACATGGATGACGGTACCCCGGTCGACGTCGTGCTCAACCCGCTCGGCGTGCCGTCCCGGATGAACGTCGGCCAGATCCTCGAGACCCACCTGGGCTGGGCGGCGAAGGGCCTCGGCCAGCGCATCGAGAAGATGCTCCGCGCGCAGGCCAACGCCTCGGAGGTCCGCAAGTTCCTCACCAACGTCTACAACGACAGCGGTACCCCCGAGGGGATCGAATCGCTGGACGACGGCGAAGTGATGGCACTTGCCGGCAACCTGAAGAAAGGTGTGCCGTTCGCGACGCCGGTGTTCGACGGTGCGACCGAAGCCGAGATCAAGGGCATGCTCGAACTGGCCGGCCTGCCCACCAGCGGGCAGGTTCGCCTGCACGACGGCCGCTCCGGCGATCCGTTCGAGCGCGAGGTCACCGTCGGCTACATGCACGTGCTCAAGTTGCACCACCTGGTCGACGACAAGATGCACGCGCGCTCCACCGGCCCGTACAGCCTGGTTACCCAGCAGCCGCTGGGCGGCAAGGCGCAGTTCGGCGGCCAGCGTTTCGGCGAAATGGAGGTCTGGGCGCTGGAAGCGTACGGCGCCGCCTACACACTGCAGGAAATGCTCACGGTCAAGTCCGACGATGTGTCGGGCCGGACCAAGGTCTACGAGAACATCGTCAAGGGCGAGCACAAGATCGATGCCGGCATGCCGGAGTCGTTCAACGTGCTGGTGAAGGAAATCCGCTCGCTCGCCATCGACATCGATCTAGAACGCTATTGAGGCAGGCCGGCTGTTCCGGCGCAGTTGCGCGTGACAACCCCCCTGCTGCAGCACCCATCGGTTTCAACAAGGAGTGACGAATGAAAGCTTTGCTCGACCTGTTCAAGCAAGTCACCCAGGAAGAAGAATTCGACGCGATCAAGATCGGGCTGGCCTCGCCCGACAAGATCCGTTCGTGGTCGTATGGCGAGGTGAAGAAGCCCGAGACCATCAACTACCGCACCTTCAAGCCCGAGCGCGATGGCCTGTTCTGCGCGAAGATCTTCGGGCCGGTCAAGGATTACGAGTGCCTCTGCGGCAAGTACAAGCGCCTGAAGCACCGCGGCGTCATCTGCGAGAAGTGCGGCGTCGAGGTCACGCTGTCCAAGGTGCGCCGCGAGCGCATGGGCCACATCGAGCTCGCTTCGCCGGTCGCGCACATCTGGTTCCTCAAGTCGCGGCCCGCGCGCCTGGGCATGGTGCTCGACATGACGCTGCGCGACATCGAGCGTGCGCTGTACTTCGAGGCATACGTGGTCACCGAACCCGGCATGACCCCGCTCAAGCGTGGCCAGTTGCTGACCGAGGACGACTACCTCGCCAAGCTCGAAGAGCACGGTGACGAGTTCTCCGCCAGCATGGGCGCGGAGGGTGTGCGCGCGCTGTTGCGCAACCTCGACCTCGATCGCGAGGTGGAGACGCTGCGCACCGACCTCGCCGCGACCAGCTCCGAGACCAAGATCAAGAAGATCGCCAAGCGCCTGAAGGTGCTCGAGGCGTTCCAGAAGTCGGGCATCAAGCCCGACTGGATGATCATGGAAGTGCTGCCGGTGCTGCCGCCGGACCTGCGTCCGCTGGTTCCCCTGGACGGCGGCCGCTTTGCGACCTCCGACCTGAACGACCTGTATCGCCGGGTGATCAACCGCAACAACCGCCTGAAGCGGCTGCTCGAGCTGAAGGCGCCCGAGATCATCGTGCGCAACGAGAAGCGCATGCTCCAGGAAGCCGTCGATTCGCTTCTGGACAATGGCCGTCGCGGCAAGGCGATGACCGGCGCCAACAAGCGCCCGCTGAAGTCGCTCGCCGACATGATCAAGGGCAAGGGCGGCCGCTTCCGGCAGAACCTGCTCGGCAAGCGCGTCGACTACTCCGGACGCTCGGTCATCGTTGTGGGCCCCCAGCTCAAGCTGCACCAGTGCGGCCTGCCGAAGAAGATGGCGCTCGAGCTGTTCAAGCCGTTCATCTTCAACAAGCTCGAAGTGCTCGGCATGGCGACCACGATCAAGGCCGCCAAGCGCATGGTCGAGAGCGAGGAACCGGCGGTCTGGGACATCCTGGAAGACGTCATCCGCGAACACCCGGTGATGCTCAACCGCGCCCCGACCCTGCACCGCCTCGGTATCCAGGCTTTCGAGCCGGTGCTGATCGAAGGCAAGGCGATCCAGCTGCATCCGCTGGTCTGCGCGGCGTTCAACGCCGACTTCGACGGCGACCAGATGGCTGTCCACGTGCCGCTGTCGCTGGAAGCGCAGATGGAAGCGCGCACGCTGATGCTGTCGTCGAACAACGTGCTGTCGCCGGCCAACGGCGAGCCGATCATCGTGCCGTCGCAGGACATCGTGCTGGGCCTGTACTACGCGACCCGCGAGAAGATCGGTGCGCGCGGCGAAGGCATGGCCTTCATCGACGTCTCGGAAGGCCGCCGTGCCTACGAGACGGGCCAGTGCGAACTGCAGGCCAAGGTCAAGATCCGCATCCGTGAAGTGCTGTTCGACGACAACGGCGAACGGGTCGAATCGATCAAGCGCTACGACACGACGGTGGGGCGCGCGATGCTGTCGGAGATCCTGCCGCCGGGCCTGCCGTTCTCCGTGATCAACAAGACGCTCAAGAAGAAGGAAATCTCCCGGCTGATCAACGGCGCCTTCCGGCGCTGCGGGCTGCGCGAGACGGTCATCTTCGCGGACAAGCTGATGCAGTCGGGCTTCACGCTGGCCACCCGCGCCGGCGTGTCGATCGCGGTCGGCGACATGCTGGTGCCGAACGAGAAAGAGAAGCTCATCGGATCCGCCCAGAAGGAAGTCCAGGAGATCGAGGCACAGTACACCTCGGGTCTGGTCACCCAGGGCGAGCGCTACAACAAGGTTGTCGACATCTGGGGCCGCGCCGGCGACCTAGTCGCCAAGGCGATGATGGAACAGCTCGGCAGCGAGCCTGTCCTGGTCGACGAGGGCGGCGAGAAGGTGCCCAAGATGGACAAGGGCAAGCCGGTGATGCAGGAGTCGTTCAACGCCATCTACATGATGGCCGACTCGGGTGCGCGCGGTTCCGCCGCGCAGATTCGCCAGCTCGCCGGCATGCGCGGCCTGATGGCCAAGCCTGACGGCTCGATCATCGAGACCCCGATCACCGCGAACTTCCGCGAGGGCCTGAACGTCCTGCAGTACTTCATCTCGACCCACGGTGCGCGCAAAGGCCTTGCCGATACCGCGCTGAAGACCGCGAACTCGGGTTACCTGACCCGTCGCCTGGTCGACGTCACCCAGGACCTGGTAGTCACCGAGCAGGATTGCGGAACGACCCAGGGGTTTGCGATGCGCGCACTGGTCGAAGGTGGCGAGGTCGTCGAGTCGCTGGGCGAGCGCGTGCTCGGCCGCGTGCTGGCAGCCGACGTCGTGCACCCCGAGACCCAGGAAGTGCTGTTCGACGGTGGCGTGCTGCTCGACGAGGATTCCATCGAACTGATCGAGTCGATCGGCATCGACGAGGTCAAGGTGCGTACGCCGCTGACCTGCGAGACGCGCTGGGGCCTGTGCGCCAAGTGCTACGGACGCGACCTCGGCCGCGGCCAGATCGCCAACGTGGGCGAGGCGGTCGGTGTCATCGCCGCGCAGTCGATCGGCGAGCCGGGAACCCAGCTGACGATGCGTACCTTCCACATCGGCGGGGCGGCTTCCCGTACCGCGGTGGCCAGCCTGATCGAGACCAAGTCGGCGGGTACCATCCGCTTCTCGGGCACGATGCGCTACGTGACCAACGCACGCGGCGAGCCGGTCGCGATCTCGCGCTCGGGCGAGGTGCTGGTAGTCGACGAGAGCGGCCGCGAGCGCGAGCGTCACAAGGTGCCGTACGGCGCGACGCTGACCGCGAAGGACGGCGACACCACGAAGGCCGGGCAGGTGCTGGCCAACTGGGATCCGCATACCCGTCCGATGATCACGGAGTACACCGGCCGCATCAAGTTCGAGAACGTCGAGGAAGGGGTCACCGTCGCGCGGCAGATCGATGAGGTCACCGGCCTGTCGACCCTGGTCGTGATCGATCCGAAGCGCCGTGCCGGCGCCCAGGTGAAGGGCGTTCGTCCCCAGGTGAAGCTGATCGACGATGCCGGTAACGAGGTGAAGATCGCCCGTACCGAGCAGCCGGTCATCTACTCGTTCCAGATCGGGGCGGTCATCTCGGTGCGTGACGGGCAGGATGTCTCGGTCGGCGACGTGCTGGCCCGTATCCCGCAGGAAACCTCGAAGACGCGCGACATCACCGGCGGTCTGCCGCGGGTGGCCGAGCTGTTCGAGGCGCGCTCGCCGAAGGATGCCGGCATGCTCGCCGAGATCACCGGAACCGTGTCGTTCGGCAAGGACACCAAGGGCAAGCAGCGACTGGTGATCACCGACATGGACGGCGTCACGCACGAGTTCCTCATCCCGAAGGAAAAGCACGTCCTGGTGCACGACGGCCAGGTGGTGAACAAGGGAGAGTCGATCGTCGACGGTCCGGCCGACCCGCACGACATCCTGCGCCTGCAGGGCGTCGAGGCGCTTGCCCGCTACATCATCGACGAAGTGCAGGACGTGTACCGCCTGCAGGGCGTCAAGATCAACGACAAGCACATCGAGGTCATCGTTCGGCAGATGCTGCGCCGGGTGATGATCGTTGCCGCGGGCGATACCAAGTTCATCGTCGGCGAGCAGGTCGAACGGGCAGACGTGTTCGAGGAGAACGAACGGGTCGAGGCCGAAGGCAAGACCCCGGCGCACTTCGAATACATGCTGCTCGGTATCACCAAGGCATCGCTGTCGACCGACTCGTTCATCTCGGCGGCTTCGTTCCAGGAAACCACCCGGGTCCTGACCGAAGCGGCGATCATGGGCAAGAAGGACGACCTGCGCGGCCTGAAGGAGAACGTCATCGTCGGCCGGCTGATTCCTGCCGGCACCGGGCTGGCGTACCACAACACCCGGCGCAACCCGCCGGTGAAGGAGACCGCAGAGGCGGGGGCCCTGGCTGCCGAACCGGCAGCCGAGGCGGGGAGCGAGTCCGAGCAGCAGGTGGCTTGACAGGGCTCCACCCCCATCCTAAACTCGCGATCTTTTTTCGTTCCGGCAAACCGGGGCTGAACAGGCGGCAGGCGGACCCATCCCGACGGATGACCCCGGCCGCTTCGCCTCCCCGGCAAGACGTTTCGAGACGGGCACTGTCCTCCATGCTGCAGCACGCATGAGCATTAAGTGCAGCAGTCGAAAACGTATCCCGCCGGTGTCGTACCGATTCGTTGGCAAGGGCTGCGCCACTGCACTTCGTTGCGGCGGGCCCCGGCAGGAGCGGTCGACCACGAAAAGCAGGATTGCAGCACGCAGCACGCACGCATAACGCACCTATCACCGCTCCGTAATTGTCCTAACGAGGACGGCGCCTTCGCGTCTTCCTCATCATTTGATGGCTCGATAAATGCCCACGATCAATCAGCTGGTGCGCCACGGCCGTGAACCGGTCAAGACCAAGAGCAAGGTTCCGGCCCTGCAGAACTCGCCGCAGCGGCGCGGTGTCTGCACGCGCGTCTACACCACGACCCCGAAAAAGCCGAACTCGGCGTTGCGCAAGGTCGCGAAGGTGCGCCTCGTCAACGGCTTCGAGGTGATCGGCTACATCGGTGGCGAAGGCCACAACCTGCAGGAGCACTCGGTGGTGCTGATCCGCGGCGGCCGGGTGAAGGATCTTCCCGGCGTGCGATACCACGTCGTCCGCGGCAGCCTGGACACCCAGGGCGTCAAGGATCGCAAGCAGAGCCGTTCGAAGTACGGCGCCAAGAAACCCAAGGCAGCCTAAGCCCAGCCTGCAGCCCGAGGAACAGCCATGCCCCGTCGTCGCGAAGTACCCAAACGCCAGATCCTGCCGGACCCGAAGTTCGGCAGCCAGGAAGTCGCCAAGTTCATCAACGTGCTGATGATGAGCGGCAAGAAGTCGGTCGCCGAAAGCATCATCTACGGCGCACTCGAGCAGCTCGGCAAGAAGTCGGGCAAGGATCCGCTGGAGCTGTTCACGCTGGCACTCGGCAACATCCGTCCGATGGTCGAGGTGAAAAGCCGCCGCGTCGGTGGCGCGAACTACCAGGTCCCGGTCGAGGTGCGTCCGATCCGCCGTACCGCGCTGGCCATGCGCTGGCTGCGTGAAGCCGCCCGCAAGCGCGGCGAGAAGTCGATGGGCCAGCGCCTCGCCAACGAGATCGCCGAAGCGGCCGAAGGCCGTGGCGGCGCGATCAAGAAGCGCGAAGAAGTGCACCGGATGGCCGAGGCGAACAAGGCCTTCTCGCACTACCGCTTCTGACCGTACAACGCCCTGTCGTCTGCCCCGTTCGCGGGACAGTGCCGGACAAGTCGCTCGAATCACTGCTGGTGCTCCGCTGGTGTAACCCGGCGATCCCGGATTGACGCCAACCAACGCAAAGGTCTTACCAAGTGCCTCGCAAAACACCCATCGACCGCTACCGCAACATCGGCATCTCCGCGCACATCGACGCGGGGAAGACGACGACCACCGAGCGCATCCTGTTCTACACCGGCGTCAATCACAAGATTGGCGAAGTTCATGACGGTGCGGCTACGATGGACTGGATGGAGCAGGAGCAGGAGCGCGGCATCACGATCACGTCGGCCGCCACGACCTGCTTCTGGCGCGGCATGGACATGGCGCGTCCGGAGCACCGCATCAACATCATCGACACGCCCGGCCACGTCGACTTCACGATCGAGGTCGAGCGGTCCATGCGCGTGCTCGATGGTGCCTGCATGGTCTACTGCGCGGTCGGTGGCGTGCAGCCCCAGTCCGAGACGGTCTGGCGCCAGGCGAACAAGTACAGGGTTCCGCGGCTCGCGTTCGTCAACAAGATGGACCGCACCGGCGCCAACTTCTTCAAGGTCTACGACCAGATGAAGGTACGGCTGCAGGCCAACGTAGTGGCCGTGCAGATTCCGATCGGCGCCGAAGAGAGCTTCAAGGGCGTGGTCGACCTGGTCCGCATGAAGGCGATCCTCTGGGACGAAGCGTCCCAGGGCATGAAATTCGAGCTCGTCGATATTCCGGAAGACCTCGCAGACACCGCCGCCGAATGGCGCGAGAAGATGCTCGAGGCCGCAGCCGAGTCGTCCGAAGAGCTGATGAACAAGTACCTCGACAGCGGTGACCTGTCCGAGGAAGACATCAAGAAGGGTATCCGCGCGCGCACGATCTCCAGCGAGATCGTGCCGATGATGTGCGGCTCCGCGTTCAAGAACAAGGGCGTGCAGGCGATGCTCGATGCGGTGCTCGACTACCTGCCCGCGCCTACCGAAGTGAAGCCGGTGACTGGCGAAGACGACGACGGCAAGGAAGTCGTGCGCGCCGCGTCCGACGACGCACCGTTTGCCGCGCTTGCTTTCAAGATCATGACCGACCCCTACGTCGGCCAGCTGATCTTCTTCCGGGTCTACTCGGGCGTGGTCAACACCGGCGACACCATCTACAACCCGATCAAGGATCGCAAGGAACGCATCGGCCGGATCCTGCAGATGCACGCGAACCAGCGGGAAGAGATCAAGGAAGTGCGCGCGGGCGACATCGCGGCAGCGGTGGGCCTGAAAGACGCTACGACCGGCGACACACTCTGCAACCCGGACCACGTGATCACGCTCGAGAAGATGATCTTCCCGGAGCCGGTGATCCACGTTGCTGTCGAACCGAAGACCAAGGCCGACCAGGAGAAGATGGGCATTGCCCTGGGGCGCCTGGCGCAGGAAGACCCGTCGTTCCGCGTGCGCAGCGACGAGGAGTCCGGCCAGACGATCATCTCGGGCATGGGCGAGCTGCATCTCGAGATCCTGGTGGATCGCATGCGCCGCGAGTTCAGCGTCGAGGCGAACGTGGGCGCGCCGCAGGTGGCGTACCGCGAAGCGGTCAAGAAGTCGGTCGAACAGGAAGGCAAGTTCGTCAAGCAGTCCGGCGGTCGCGGCCAGTACGGGCACGTCTGGATCAAGCTCGAGCCGAACGATGCTGGCAAAGGCTTTGAGTTCGTCGACGCGATCAAGGGCGGCACGGTGCCGCGCGAATTCATCCCGGCGGTGAACAAGGGCCTGGTCGAGACGCTGCCGAACGGTGTGCTCGCCGGTTTCCCGGTGGTCGACGTCAAGGTCACGCTGTTCGACGGTTCGTACCATGACGTCGACTCGAACGAAAACGCGTTCCGCATGGCGGCATCGATGGCGTTCAAGGACGCGATGCGCAAGGCCAGCCCGGTGCTGCTCGAGCCGATGATGGCGGTCGAGGTCGAGACGCCGGAAGACTACATGGGCAACGTGATGGGCGATCTGTCCGGCCGGCGCGGCATCGTGCAGGGCATGGAAGACATGGTCGGCGGCATCAAGGTGATCAAGGCGGAAGTGCCGCTGGCCGAGATGTTCGGTTACTCCACGACGCTGCGGTCGCTGTCGCAGGGTCGCGCCACCTACACGATGGAATTCAAGCACTACACCGAAGCGCCACGCAATGTTGCCGAGGCGATCATCAACAAGAAGTGATCGGTCAGTACACTTAGCAAGGAAGAACCAGTCATGGCCAAAGGAAAATTCGAACGCACGAAGCCGCACGTGAACGTCGGGACGATCGGTCACGTCGACCACGGCAAGACGACGCTGACGGCGGCGATCACGACGATTCTGTCGCGCAAGTTCGGCGGCGAGGCGAAG